>DASTWV010000054.1 GCA_035765775.1 Actinomycetota bacterium
GCCCCGGGGCGTGATCGAGGAGGCGGCCAAGCCACCCCCCGACACCCGGTCCCCCAGCACGGGGCCGCCAGCGGAGGACGCCTGGCTGTACGAGGAGCAAACCGAGACCTTCGAGCTCGGCCCCGCCCACTACGACTGGGAGGACCCCCCACCCCGTTAAGGCCGGGCCTCCCCTCCACTCCACCCTCCACCCCAGCCGAACCCTCTTCACCCTGCGACGGGCGCCCGGCGTCACTGCCGCGGCGCTTGGAGATGGATGCCAGCGCCACTTCCGGAGTTTCCTGTGACGCTGAGCCACCTATGTGGTGGTTCATGCTCACAAGAATGGCAGGAGGGCTTCCCGAGCCACTTCAGCGATCGGGAGCCCGCGACGGCGGGCTTCCACCGCAGGGGGCCTGCCGCGAAATGCCGCTGGCCCCGGTAGTACCGTGGCCCGGTGCCGGACCCGGGCGACAACCTCTTCACCAGCGCCGCCGAGGAGCGCTTCGACGCCTTCGCCCCGCTGGCGGCCCGCATGCGGCCCCGCACCCTCGACGAGGTGGTCGGCCAGACCCACCTGGTCGGCCCCGGGGGGCCGCTCCGGCGCCTGATCGCCGCCGACCGGCTCGGCTCGATCGTGCTGTGGGGGCCGGCAGGCACCGGCAAGACGAGCATTGCCACCATCGTGGCCTCGGCCACCAAGGGGCGCTTCGTCACCCTGAGCGCGGTGACCGGCACCGTGGCCGACGTGCGCAAGGCCATCGCCGAGGCCCGGGAGGCGCTCGGGGCCTTCCAGCGCAAGACCATCCTGTTCATCGACGAGATCCACCGCTTCAACAAGGCCCAGCAGGATGCCCTGCTGCCCGCCGTCGAGCGGGGCGAGGTGGTCCTGATCGGGGCCACCACCGAGAACCCCTACTTCTCGGTCAACGCCCCGCTGCTCTCCCGCAGCCTGGTCTTCCGCCTGGAGCCACTCACCCGGGAGGAGGTCAGGAAGCTCCTGCACCAGGCCCTCCAGGACAAGGAACGGGGCCTCGGCGCCGGCCAGGTGGACGTGACCTCCGACGCCCTCGACTACGTCGTCGACCGGGCCGGGGGCGACGCCCGCACCGCGCTCAACGCCCTCGAGGCGATGGTGGCGGGAGCCCTGGCCACCGGTGCACGAACCGTCACCGAGACCCAGGCCGCCGAGGCCCTGCAGCAGCCCCTGATCCGCTACGACCGGGCGGGGGACGCCCACTATGACGCCATCTCGGCGTTCATCAAGTCCCTGCGGGGCTCGGACCCCGACGCCGCCCTGTGGTGGATGGCGGGCATGCTGGAGGCGGGCGAGGACCCCCGCTTCATCGCCCGCCGCATGGTGATCCTGGCGTCGGAGGACATCGGCAATGCCGACCCGACGGCCCTGCTGGTGGCGGTGGCGGCCTTCCAGGCCCTCGAGTTCGTCGGCCTGCCCGAGGCCCGGCTCAACCTGGCGCAGGCGGCCATCCACCTGGCGATGGCGCCCAAGTCCAACGCCTCCTACCTGGCCATCGGGCGGGCCACCGACGACGTCAAACGGATGGGGGCGGGCGAGGTGCCGCCCCACCTGCGGGGCACCGGCTACCCGGGGGCCAAGAAGCTGGGCCACGGCGTCGCCTACCAGTACCCGCACGACTTTCCCGGCGGCTGGGTGGCCCAGACGTACCTCCCGACCACGCTCGCCCAGCAGGGCGGCCCGCGCTACTACGAGCCCACCGACCGGGGCGCCGAGGCGGGCGCCGCCGAGGTGCTGGCGGAACGCCGGAAAGCCCGCCTCGCCCACCAGCACCAGGAGAACCGGGCGCCGGACGATTTCCGGTAAGGTTGCCAGAACTTCCCCGTCTTCCGGCGTCGCCCGGAGGTACGGGCGTGCGGGCACGAGGGGGACGCCGGAATGACCTGGGGCCAAGTTGCGCTGCTGATCATTGCCCTGGCCGTGGTGGCGCTGGTGGCGGTGCTCGGCGTCGTCCTCAGCAAGGTCGCCGGGCTGCTGACCGACGTGACCCTCACCCTGAACGACGTCCGCAAGGAGACCATGCCGCTGCTAACCGAGGTGCGCACCACCGTCACCACGCTCAACGTCGAGATGGATCGGGTGGACGGCATCCTGGCCTCGGCGGAGACCGCGGCGGCCAGCGTGTCCAACGTCGCCCGGCTGGTGACCGCCGCCACGGCGAACCCGGTCATCAAAGCGCTGGCCTTCCTCACCGGGGCGGGCGTCGGGGTGAAGGCACTCAAGCGCAGGAAGCGCTCCGAGGAGGAACGGGAGGCCGAGGAATGAAGCGCATCCTTGCCGCGTTCAGTGTCGGGCTGGCCGTCGGGCTCGGCTCCACCGCCGTGCGGGTCGTCCTGCGTGCCCGCAAGGGCCTGCCCACGGCGGGGCCGGGCGGGGGGCTGGATGTCAGCGGGGCGAACAACGCCATCGACGAGTTCGGCAACCGCATCAAGTCCGCCCTGGAGCAGGGCACCAAGGCCATGAAGGACGCCGAGGCCGAGCTCCGGGCCAAGGTGTTGCACGACGGCCCGCACTGACCCACCGCCGGGCTACGCGATCCTAGAGACCGTCATGGACGCCGACCGCATTCGCCGCACGTTCCTGGACTTCTTCGCCGCCCGGGGCCATACCGTGGTCCCGTCGGCGTCGCTGGTGCCCGACGACCCGACGCTGCTGCTGACCAACGCCGGCATGGTGCAGTTCAAGCCCTACTTCCTGGGCCAGAAGCCCCGCCCCTACCCCCGGGCGACCACCGTGCAGAAGTGCTTCCGCACCGTCGATCTCGAGGAGGTGGGGCGCACGACCCGCCACCTCACCTTCTTCGAGATGCTGGGCAACTTCTCCTTCGGCGACTACTTCAAGCGCGACGCCATCCGCTGGGCCTGGGAGCTGGTGACCACCGGGTTCGGCCTCGAGCCCGAGCGGCTCTTCGCCACGGTGTTCACCACCGACGACGAGGCGGCAGGCATCTGGGCGGACGACGTCGGCGTGCCGGCCGGCCGGATCCTGCGCCGGGGCCGGGAGGACAACTTCTGGAGCATGGGGGTCGCCGGGCCGTGCGGGCCGTGCTCCGAGCTGCTCTACGACCGGGGCGACGCCTTCGGCCGGCCCTACGACGGCACCGGCCCGGTGGACGACGAGCGCTACCTCGAGATCTGGAACCTCGTCTTCATGCAGCACACCCAGGACGACGCCGGGCGGATCCTGGGCGACCTGCCCAAGCCCAGCGTCGACACCGGGGCGGGCCTGGAGCGGATCGCCGCCATCCTGCAGGGCGTGCCGACCGCGTTCGAGACCGACACCCTGGCCCCCATCCTGCGGGCCGCCGAGGAGGTGACCGGGACCGCCTACGGCCAGTCGCCCCTCGCCGACATGAGCCTCCGGGTGCTCGCCGACCACCCCCGCGCGATGACGGTGCTGATCGCCGACGGCGTGCTGGCGTCCAACGAGGGCCGGGGCTACGTCCTGCGCCGGCTCATCCGCCGGGCGGTGCGCCATGCCCGCCTGCTGGGCGTCGACCGGGCGCTGCTCACCGATCTGACGGCGGTGGCCATCGACCTCTTCGGCCCGGTCTACCCGGAGGTGGCCCGCACCGCCGACCACATCGCCCGGGTGGTTGCCCGGGAGGAGTCCCGCTTCGACGCTACGCTGCGCCGGGGCCTGACCCGGCTGGAAGAGGCCATCGCCCACGCCAAGGGCCGGGGCGAAGCGCACCTGCCCGGGACCGTGGCCTTCGAGCTGCACGACACCTACGGCTTCCCCCTCGACCTCACCACCGACTTCGCCACCGACGAGGGGCTCTCGGTGGCGGTCGAGGAGTTCGAGCACCTCATGGAGGCCCAGCGCTCCCGGGCCCGGGAGGCCCGCCGGGCGGGGACCGAGGCGGCACCCGCCGAGGGCGTGCTGGGCGATCTCCAGGCCCAGGCCGGCACGACCGACTTCCTGGGCTACGAGGTGATGGGGGCCGAAGGGACCGTCGCCGGGCTGCTGCGGGGCACCGGGGTCGGCGTCCTGGTCCCGGCGCTGCAGGAGGGCGAGGAGGGCGAGCTGGTCCTGGACCGCACCCCGTTCTACGCCGAGGGCGGCGGCCAGATCGGCGACCGGGGCGAGGTGCGCACCGCTTCCGGGGTCTTCGCGGTGGCCGACACCCAGTGGGTGCCGGGCCCGGGCGGGGTCATCGTGCACCGGGGCCGGGTGACCGCCGGCGAGGTCCAGTCCGGCCAGGCGGCCAGCGCGCAGGTGTTCCCCGCCCACCGCATGGGCACCGAGCGCAGCCACACCGCCACGCACATGCTGCACTGGGCGCTGCGCGCCACCCTGGGCGAGCACGCCCGCCAGGCGGGGTCGCTGGTCGAGCCCGGCCGGCTGCGCTTCGACTTCTCGCACTACGAGGCGGTGCCCGGTGAGGTGCTCGCCCGGATGGAGGAGGAGGTCAACACCCGGGTGCTGTCCGACGACGCCGTCCACGCCTTCGAGACCACCTACGACCAGGCGACCTCCCTCGGGGCCATGGCCCTGTTCGGTGAGAAGTACGGCGCCTACGTGCGGGTGGTGGAGGTGGGCGACTACTCCAAGGAGCTGTGCGGCGGCACCCACGTGCACCGCACCGGGCAGGTGGGCGTCGTGAAGGTACTGGGCGAGGCGTCGATCGGGGCGGGCATCCGCCGGGTCGAGGCCTACACCGGGGCCGCCGGGCTGCGCTACCTCAACGAGCAGGCCGCCACCCTGCGCCGGGCGGCCGACCTGCTGAAGGCCGAGCCCGACCAGGTGGTGGAGCGCCTGGAGAAGGTGCTGGAGACCTCCAAGGCCCTCGAAGGCGAGCTGGCCAGGCAGAAGGCCGCCCTCCTGGAGGGGGAGGTGCGGGCGGTGCTGGCCTCCGACGCGGTGCGTCCGGTGGGCCGGGGCAAGCTGGTGGTGCTCCGCCGGGACGGGCGCCCGGTGGACGACGTACGCCGGCTGGCGATCGCGGTGCGGGACCGGCTGGCGTCGTCGGTGGTGGCCGTCGGCGCCCCCGACGAGGCGGGTGCCAAGGCGACGATGGTGGTCGGGGTGGCCCGGGACCTGGTCGCCGCCGGCCTGTCGGCCCAGGCCCTGGCGAAGCCGGGCTTCGGGGCGCTGGGCGGCGGGGGCGGTGGCAAGCCCGATCTCGTGACCGCGGGCGGCTCCAAGGTGGCGGGCCTGGACGACGCCCTGGCCGCGGTGCGCCAGGCCGCTGAGCGCAGCCTCGAGGAGCTCGGGTGACGGTGCAGGCACCGGCGGGCGCAGTCCTGGGCATCGACCCGGGGGAGCGCCGCATCGGGATCGCCCTGGCAGTGGCCGGGACGGCGATGGCGCTGCCGCTCACCGTGCTGGACCGGGCGGAGGGATGGCTGGATGTACTGGCCGACCTGGCGGCGGCGCATGCGGTCGCGGCAGTGGTCATCGGCCTGCCGGTGTCGTTGCGGGGGACCGAGGGCGCGGCCGCCGAAGATGCCCGGGCCATGGCCTCCGAGGTGGGGGAGCGGCTGGGGATCCCGGTGCACCTGGTCGACGAGCGCCTGAGCACCGTCGCCGCCGACCGGGCGCTGGCCGCCACCGGGGCCGCAGGGCGCCGGCGCCGCCAGTCGGTGGACCGGTCGGCCGCCGCCGTCATCCTGCAGAGCTACCTGGATGCGGCTTCACACCGCGACGGGCGGGTAGCAGAACGCTCATGAGAAAGCTGGCCATCGGGCTCCTGATCCTGATCATCCTCGCCGTGGCGGTGGTGGCCAAGGTCTACCTGTCGTACCAGAACAACGCCAAGGGCAGCGCGGGGGGCGCCCCGGTGGCCTTCACCGTGCCCGCCGGTGCGTCGCTGACCAATCTCGGCCCCAGCCTCGCCGGGAAAGGCGTCATCGACTCCACCCTCGACTTCCACGTCTACCTGCGCCTGCACGGCATCAGCCTGGCGCTGCAGAAGGGTGACTACACGCTGCGCAAGGACATGCCGTACTCGGTGCTCATCGCCGCGCTGTCCGCCGGCCCCAGCCAGACCCACGAGAAGGTGACGATCCCCGAGGGCCTGACCGTCACCGAGACCGCACAGCGGGTGGGCGCCTCCACCCATATCGCGGCGGCGGACTTCCAGGCGGCCGCCACCGTGGCGACCACCGTGCCCAAGGTCATGCAGCCGGGCATCACCTCGCTCGAGGGCTTCCTGTACCCCCAGACCTATTTCGTGGCGCCCAAGGAGACCGCCGCCCAGCTGGTGACCGAGATGGTGGACCAGTTCCAGACCGAGACCGCCCAGGTCAACTTCGCTGCCGCCCCCGGGGGCGTGACCCCGTACCAGGTGGTCGTGATCGCCTCGCTGATCCAGAACGAGGCCAAGGTGGCCAGCGACGGGCCGAAGATCGCCGCGGTCATCTACAACCGGCTGAGGACCGGCATGACGCTGGGCATCGATGCCACCATCTATTACGGCCTCAACAAATCCTTCGGCCAGCCGCTCACCCAGAGCGACCTGGCGACGGTCACGCCGTACAACACCCGGCTGAAGGCCGGCCTGCCGCCCACGCCGATCTCGAGCCCGGAGTTGCCCTTCATCCAGGACGCCGTGTCGCCGGCGCAGACCAATGACCTCTACTACGTGCTCGGGCCCGACTGCAAGACCAACCTCTTCTTCTCCTCCTACAACGACTTTGTGAACGCAGCCAAGCGCCAGCCCACCACGTGCTGATCCTCTCGTGCTGAGCGGGAGCACCCGGGTCGCCGGGCTGGTCGGGGGGCCGAAGCAGGTAGCCCGCAGCCTGTCGCCCGCCATCCACAACGCGGGCTACACCGCCCTCGGGCTGGACTGGGTGTACGTGGGGTTCCCGGTGGAGGAGGTGTCCCCCGGCACGGTTGCGGCCGCGGTGCGGGGGCTGCTGGCCGGCGGGGTCGCCGGGCTCAACGTCACGATGCCGCACAAGCGGGCAGCGGCCGAAGCGATGGACCGCCTGGAGGGGCCGGCCGGGCCGACCAACGCGGTCAATACCGTCCGGCGGGTGGACGGCGAGCTGGTGGGCTGGAACACCGACGGGGCCGGGCTGGTGGCGTTCCTGGAGCAGGAGGCGGGTGTGCGCGTGGGGGGCTCGGCGGCGCTGGTGATCGGCTCCGGGGGCTCGGCGCGGTCGGTGATCGCCGGGCTGGGCGAGGCGGGGGCGTCCTCGATCACCGTGCTGGGGCGGGACCCGACGCGGGCGACCGCGCTCGGGGGCCTGGCGGGAGCGGCCAGCTTCCAGGTGGCCGGCCTGGACTCCGGGGCGGCCGCGCTGGCCGGGGTGGTGGCGGCTGCCGACCTGATCGTCAACGCCACGCCGGTCGGCCAGGAGGGCGAGGAGCCCCTGGTGCCCACTCACGCCATCCGTCCGGATGCGGCAGTGGTGGACCTCGTGTACCACCCGCCCGAGACCCCGCTGGTGGTGGAGGCGCACCGCCAGGGTGCCCGGGCGTTCGGGGGCCTGGGGATGCTGGTGCACCAGGCGGCGCTGGCCTTCGAGATCTTCACCGGGGAGGCCGCTCCCCTGGAGGCGATGTGGGAGGGCGCCCGCCGCGGCGGGGCGGGCCGGTGACCGCGGCCGAGATCGTCCTCGCCTTCATCGGCGGGCTGGCTTTCGGCAGCTTCGCCAACGTGGTCGCCTTCCGGGTGCCCAACGGCTACTCGATCGTGGCGCCCCGGTCGGCCTGCCCGCACTGCGAGAAGCCCATCGCCTGGTACGACAACATCCCGCTGGTCTCCTACGCGGTGCTGGGGGCCAAATGCCGCCGGTGCCACCAGCACATCTCGATCCGCTACCCGTTGATCGAGCTGGGCAACGGAGTCCTCTGGGCCCTCATCGTGGGCCGCCTCGGGGTCCACCCGGAGCTCCCGGCCTACCTGGCTTTCGCCACCGCCCTGGTGACCCTGTCGGCGATCGACATCGGCCACCACCGGCTGCCCAACAAGGTGTTGGGGCCGTCGTTCATCATCGGCGCGGTGCTTCTGGTGGGGGCGACGCTGGTGCACCACCGGTGGAGCAACCTGGAGCACGCCGCGATCGGGGCGGTGGCCTACGGGCTGCCGATGCTGGTGCTCGGCATCGCCGCGCCGTCGGCCATGGGGGGCGGGGACATCAAGTTCGCCCCCTACCTCGGCTTCCACCTCGGGTGGTTCGGTCTGTCGCTGGTGCTCGGCGGGGCGCTCCTGGGCCTGCTGGCCGGGGGCCTCGGGGCGGCGCTCCTGCTGGCGGTGGGGCGCAAGGGCATGAAGGACGCCATCCCCTTCGGCCCGTTCATGGCCCTGGGGGCCATGGCGATGCTGCTGCTCGGGGCGGGGGCGCTGAAGCCCTGGCTGGGGTGATCACGGGCGTGTGATTACATCGTTGGTAGTTGTTACGTGAGTTTGCATTTGACAACAAGCGTCAAAAGTAGCTACCTTGAGCGTCCGCTGCCCGAGCCAAAGAGGGGTGAAGGAATGCGGCGTTCGTTGAAGGTGCGCTGATGCCTGCGCGCCGGAGCCTGTCCGGGGACCACCTGCTCACCGTGAGCGAGGTGGCATCGCTCATGCGGGTCTCCAACATGACCGTGTACCGGCTGATCAAGTCGGGCCAGCTCTCGGCCCTGCGGGTGGGCAAGAACTACCGCATCCGGGAGTCGGACATGAACCAGTACCTGAACGAGGGCAGCGTCACCGCCTGACGCGCCCCCCACCCGATCGATGCCGAGTTCGGCGATGCCCTGCGGCGCCACGAGCTGCGGGGTCTGCTGAGCTTCGACGAGGCGATCACTGCCTACCGGGCGGCGGGGACTCTCATCGACTGCCGCGGTAGCAGGTGGGTAGCCTCCCAAGGGAGGTGTCCGTATGACGATCGCAAGCATCGACCCAACGACCGGCGAGACCCTGAAGGTCTTCCCGCCCCTGGCGGCGCCGGAGCTCGAGGCTCGGCTGGGCCGGGCGGCGGCCGCCTTCGGCGAGTGGCGCCGGGCGCCCTTCGGCGAACGTGCCGCCCTGCTGGACCGGGTGGCCGATGTCCTCGACGCCGAGGCCGGCCCCCTCGCCGCCACCATGACCCAGGAGATGGGCAAGCCGCTGGCCCAGGCCCGGGCGGAGGTCACCAAGTGCGCCACCGCCTTTAGGTACTACGCCCGCCACGGCGCGGCGTTCCTCGCCGACGAGCCGGGCGACGCCCCCGCGGTCAAGGCCCGGCGGGCGTTCGTGCGCTACCAGCCGCTCGGCCCGGTGCTGGCGGTGATGCCGTGGAACTTCCCGCTCTGGCAGGTGACCCGCTTCGCCGCTCCGGCCCTGATGGCGGGCAACGTCGGCCTCCTCAAGCACGCCTCCAATGTGCCGCAGACCGCTCTGGCCTTCGAGGAGACCTTCACCAAGGCCGGCGCCCCGCCCGGTGTGTTCCAGACCCTCCTCATCGAGTCCGGTGGGGTGCAGGCGGTGCTGAACGACGCACGGGTGGCGGCCGCCACGCTCACCGGCAGCGAGGCGGCGGGATCGGCGGTGGCGGCCGCCGCCGGCCGGCGCATCCGCAAGACCGTCCTGGAGCTGGGCGGGAGCGACCCGTTCGTCGTGCTGGCCTCGGCCGACCTGGAGGGCGCCGTTGCCCAAGGGGTGTGGGCTCGCTGCCAGAACAACGGCCAGAGCTGCATCGCCGCCAAGCGGTTCATCGTGCACGAGGCCGTCGCCGATGAGTTCGAACGGCGCTTCGTCGAGGCCATGGCCGCACAGGTCGTGGGCGACCCGATGCATCCCGCCACGGCCATCGGCCCCCTCGCCACCCGGGCGGGCCGTGAGGTGGTGGACGCGCAGGTGCAGGATGCCCTGGGCAAGGGTGCGACGCCCCTGTGCGGCGGCGAGGTCCCGGACGGAGCCGGCTGGTTCTACCCGCCCACCGTCCTCAGCGGCATCACGCCGGCCATGCGCGTCTACCGGGAGGAGGTCTTCGGCCCGGTGGCCCAGCTCTACCGGGTGGCCAGCGCCCGGGAGGCCCTGGACCTCGCCAATGCCACCGAGTTCGGCCTCGGCTCCAACGTGTGGACGAATGACCCCGCCGAGCAGGAGCTGTTCATCGACGGCTTTGCGGCCGGGCAGGTCTTCGTCAACGGCTTCACCACCTCCTACCCCGAGCTGCCCTTCGGCGGGATCAAGGCGTCGGGCTACGGCCGGGAGCTGGGCCGGGCGGGCATCCGGGAGTTCTGCAACGCCAAGACCGTGTGGGTGGGGCCGTAGCCGGAGCCGGGAGGAGGTGGGGCACAAAGGCCGCACTGCGCACGGCTTTTGTTGCTTGCTTCGACGTCTAACTCTCACCGTGCCTCGGTGCGGGGCGAGGCG
This sequence comes from Actinomycetota bacterium, assembly GCA_035765775.1. Taxonomy (NCBI): domain Bacteria; kingdom Bacillati; phylum Actinomycetota; species Actinomycetota bacterium. The sequence goes on from DASTWV010000054.1 coordinate 10,314, forward strand.
GATGCGCACGTCCCGGGCGCTCCCGGAGCCCCTCCCCACAGTGGCCCTCGCATACCATGGGGCCGTGATCCGCTACCTCACCGCCGGCGAGTCCCACGGCCCGGCCCTCACGGTCATCGTCGAGGGTCTCCCCGCCGGGATCCCGGTGCAGACCAAGTCCATCGGCGACGAGCTGGCCCGCCGCCGGCTCGGCTACGGCCGCGGCCCACGGATGAAATTCGAGCGCGACGAGCTGGAGTTGCTGGGCGGCGTGCGCTTCGGGAGGACCCTGGGCAGCCCGGTTGCCATCGTCATCCGCAACACCGAGTGGGCCAAGTGGGACCGGGTGATGTCCCCCGAGGGCTCGCCGTCGGGCAACGTGCTCACCGAGCCCCGGCCAGGGCACGCCGACCTCGCCGGCATGCTGAAGTACGACTTCGCCGACGCCCGCAACGTCCTGGAGCGGGCCAGCGCCCGGGAGACCGCTGCCCGGACGGTCGCCGGCGCCCTGGCCAAGACCCTCCTGGCGGAGCTCGGCATGCGTGTGGTCAGCCATGTGGTGGGCATCGGCGCCGCCCAGGCCGATCCCGCCGGGCCCCGCCCGATCCCCGCCGACCTGGAGGCGATCGACGCCTCACCGGTGCGGTGCTTCGACCCCGTCGCGGCGCTGGCCATGGCGGCCGAGATCGAGGCGGCGCAGGAGGCCGGGGACAGCCTGGGCGGCGTCTTCGAGGTCATCGCCTACGGCGTGCCGGTGGGGCTGGGCTCGCACGTGCACTACGACCGCAAGATCGACGCCCGCCTCGCCTACCACCTGATGTCGATCCAGGCGATCAAGGGCGTCGAGGTGGGGGACGGGTTCGCCCTCGCCGGGCTGCGGGGCACGGCGGCGCACGACGAGATCTTCTTCGAGGACGGCGAGCTGCGCCGCCACAGCGATCGGGCGGGGGGCACCGAGGGCGGCATGACCATCGGCCCCACCCTGCGGGTGCGGGCGGCGATGAAGCCCCTGGCCACGCTGAAGCAGCGCCTGCGCACCGTGGACATGGCCACCGGGGAGGCGGCGGGGGCCTTCCGGGAGCGCACCGACTCGTGCGCCGTGCCCGCCGCGGCGGTGGTCGGGGAAGCCGTGGTGGCCTGGGTGCTGGCTGAGGCGGTGGTGGAGAAGTTCGGCGGCGACACCCTTGCCGACCTCCAGGGCGCGATGGCCGCCTTCCGGCTGCGCATCCGGCGCCCACCGGCCGGCCCGGACGCCTAGCCCGGTGCCCGGGCCCGCCAGTGTCGTGCTCATCGGGATGATGGGCTGCGGCAAGAGCGAGGTCGGCCGCCGCCTGGCCACCGCACTGGGGATGGAGTTCGTCGATCTGGACGCCGTGGTGGAGCAGGAGGCGGGCCGGAGCGTGACCGAGATTTTCTCGGTGGAGGGCGAGGCCGGTTTCCGGGTCCGGGAACGGGCTGCGGTGGGGAAGGTGGCCGGCCGACCCGGCCTGGTGGTGGCTGGCGGGGGTGGTGTGGTTCTCGATCCGGCCAACGCTGCGGCGCTGCGCTCCGGGGCGACGGTGGTGTGGTTGCAGGTGTCCCCCGGCGTGGCGGCCGCCCGGCTCGGCACCGACGCCGGCCGGCCGGTGCTCGCCGGGCGCCGCGGGGACCTCGAGAGCCGCCTGCGGGCCCTGACCGAGGAGCGCAGCGCCGCCTACCAGGCGGCCGCCCATCTCGCGGTGGACGGGGACGGCTCGCCCGGCGAGGTCGCCGGCGTCATCGCCGCGGCGCTGGGTGCCCGCCCGGCGGAGGTGCGCTAGTGCGCTCGGTCCGGGTGGAGCTCGGCGCCCGCTCCTACGACGTGCACGCCGGCCCGGGCGCCCTCGCCGAGGCGGCGGCGCTCATCCCCGGGATCCCGGGCTGCGAGCGGGTGGCCATCGTCTCCGACGCCAACGTCGATGCGGCCTGGGGCTCGGTGGCCGAAGAGGCCTTCAGCACGGTGGGTTCCACCGGCGAGGTCCACCGCCTGGTGGTGCACGCCGGCGAGACGTCGAAGAGCATCGAGGTCGCCGGGCGGCTGCTGGAGGACCTGGCCCGGCGCCGCATCCGCCGGGGCGACCTGCTGGTGGCTCTCGGGGGCGGCATGGTGGGCGACCTCGCCGGCTTCGTGGCCTCGGTCTACCAGCGGGGGATGCCGCTGGTGCAGGTGCCGACATCGCTGCTGGCGCAGGTGGACGCCGCCATCGGGGGCAAGACCGCGGTCAACCTCAGCGCGGGCAAGAACCTGACCGGCACCTTCTACCAGCCCCTGGCGGTGCTGGCGGACACCGCGGTGCTCTCCACCCTGCCCGAGCGCGAGTACCGATCGGGCTTCGGCGAGGTTGCCAAGTACGGGTTCAGCTTCGAGCCCGACCTCCTGGACCTGCTGGAGACGTCCGGGGCCGCCATCGCCGGGCGCGACCCCGAGCTGCTGGAGGAGATCGTCGGCCGCTCCGCCGCCATCAAGGCCCGGGTGGTGAGCAGCGACGAGCGGGACCTTGACGACCGGCGGATCATGCTGAACTACGGCCACACCCTCGCGCACGCCCTGGAGGCGCTCGGGCGCTACGAGGAGTGGCTGCACGGCGAGGCGGTGTCGGTGGGCTGCGTGTTCGCCGCCGCCCTGGCCCGGGAGGTCGGGATGCTGGGCGACGACGATGTGGCACGGCACCACCAGGTGCTGGAGGGGCTCGGGCTCCCGGTGCGGGCGGCGTTCGACTCGGCCGCCGTGCAGCGGGCATGGGAGATGGACAAGAAATATCGAGGAGGGATTCGATGGGTGCTGCTATGCGGTCTCGGAGATTCAGTCGTGATGACCGGAGTCGGGTCCCGGGAGGTGGCTTCGGCCCTAGCGGAGGTGGTGGCGGACAGATGAAAGTGTTCGTGCTCAACGGTCCCAACCTCAACCTGCTCGGTGACCGGGAGCCGGAGATCTACGGCACCCAGACCCTGGACGACGTCGAGGAGATGTGCCGGGCCAAGGCCTCCGAGCTGGGCATGGACATCGACTTCCGGCACACGAACTTCGAGGGCGAGCTGGTGGAGTGGCTGCAGGACGCCCGCACGTCGGCCGCCGGTGTGGTGCTCAACCCCGCCGCCCTGGGCCACTACTCCCTGGCGCTGGTCGATGCCATCACCGCCGCCCAGGTGCCGGTGGTCGAGGTCCACATCTCCAACATCTACGCCCGCGAGGACTGGCGGTCGAAGTCGGTGATCTCGCCGGTGGCCTACGGGGTGATCAGCGGGTTGGGCACGCAGGGCTACGTGCTGGCGCTGGAGGCGCTCAACGTCGTGCTGAGCGACGAGGGAGGCGACGAGGGGGGCGACGACGAGTGAGTGACGGCCGTATCGCCCGGTTCCAAGGCGTGCTCCAGTCTGGGCTGGGTGAGCTCGATGCCGTCTACATCTCCAACCTCACCAATGTCCGCTGGCTGTGCGGGTTCAGCGGGTCGAACGGGTCCGTGCTGGTGGCCCGCAGCGGGGCATGGTTCCTGACCGACGGCCGCTACCGCACCCAGGCGCCCGAAGAGGTGACCGGCGCCGCCATCGAGGTCTACACGCTGCCCGACCAGCTGGGCGAGGCGCTGCAGCGCCTGACCGGCGAGCTTGGCGCCACCCGCATCGGCTTCGAAGGCGAGCATGTGACCGTGGCGGGCCGGGACCGCCTGGCCAAGCAGTTCCCGGGCGCCACCTTGGAGCCCATCGGCGGGGTGGTGGAGAACCTGCGCCGGGTGAAGGAGCCGGCCGAGCTGGACGCCATCCGGCGGGCGGCGGCGCTGGCGGACGACGGGGTTGCCCACATCCTGCGCTTCGTGGCCCCGGGCCGCACGGAGCGGGAGCTGGCCATCGAGCTGGAGTCACACATGCGCCTGGCGGGGGCGGAGTCGGTGTCCTTCCCCTCGATCGTGGCCGCCGCCGAGCGGTCGGCCCTGCCCCACGCCCACCCGAGCGACCGGGTGGTGGAGGCGGGCCGTTTCCTGCTCTTCGACCTGGGCTGTGTGGTGGACGGCTACTGTTCCGACCTGACGAGGACCGTCGTGGTGGGGAAGGCGGACGCTCGCCACCGGGAGATCTACGAGCTGGTGGCCGCCGCCCAACAGGCGGGCCTGGAGGCGCTGGGGGCAGGCAAGACCGGGGCCGAGGTTGACAGTGCCGCCCGCAAGGTGATCGCCGACGCCGGCTACGGGGCGGAGTTCGGCCACAGCCTGGGCCATGGGGTGGGCCTCGACATCCACGAGGCACCGACGCTGCGGACGACCAGCGCGGATGTGCTCGAGCCGGGCCACGTGGTCACGGTGGAGCCCGGCGTCTACCTCCCGGGCTGGGGCGGGGTGCGCATCGAGGACCTCACGGTGGTGACCGCCGACGGGCACGAGTCGCTCAGCCGGGCGCCGAAGGAGCTGCTGGAGGTCTAGACCGGCGGCGCGCTGGCGCAAAACCGGGCGTTAGGCCGATTCGACAGAAGTTCTGGGGACTTTTTGCCGTCGTTTTGACGGAAAAATGACCCCAGAACTCGTTACCGGGTTGCTCCAACGAAACCACGTCCCCGTCGTCCGCGGCTCCGGGGCTCGAACGGGTACGGTGTAGGGGGCTGCCGCGCGGCCGGGAAGACACGACAGCAGCATTGAAAGGAACCCCCAGATGATCTCAACCAACGACATGCGCCCCGGCATGACCCTGGACCTGGACGGGGAGCTGTGGTCCATCCTCGAGTACCAGCACCACAAACCGGGCAAGGGCCACGCCATGGTGCGCACCAAGGTCAAGAGCCTGAAGAGCGGCGTGGTGGTGGACCGTACGTTCCGGGCCGACGAGAAGGTGGAGATCGCCCGCCTGGACCGCCGGGAGATGCAGTACCTCTACCCGGACGACACCGGCTTCGTCTTCATGGACACCGAGAACTACGAGCAGCTGACCGTGGACCGGGACCTGGCGGGCGACGCCGGGCGGTTCCTCAAGGAGGGCCAGATGGTCAGCGTGCTGATGCACGACGGCGTCGCTCTGGGCGTCGACCTGCCGACCACGGTGGACCTGGTGGTCGAGCAGACCGACCCGGGGCTGCAGGGCGACCGCTCCTCGGCGGGCACCAAGCCGGCGACCCTGGAGACCGGCGCCATCATCCAGGTGCCGCTGTTCCTCACCACCGGCGAGACCGTGCGGGTGGACACCCGGACCGGGGCGTACGTCACCCGGGTCCGGAACTAGCCCCGCCGGCACGGCGGCCGTGGCGGTGCGGGGGCGCAGCGCCCGACGGATTGCGCTGGAGACGCTCTACGAGCACGACGTCGCTGGGGCGGCCACCGGCGAGATCCTGAGCCGCTACCAGGGCCAGAAGGCGCTGCCCTACGCCGAGAAGCTGGTGGCAGGCGTCGCCGAGCACCAGGTGGCGATCGACGACCTCATCGAGGCGTGCGCCGAGGACTGGACCCTGGCCCGCATGCCGCCCGTGGACCGCAACCTCCTGCGCCTGGGCGTGCTGGAGCTGCGCTACCTCGCCGTCATCCCGGCGGTGGCCATCGACGAGGCGGTGTCGCTGGCGGCGGCGTACTCGACGGCGGACTCCGGCCGTTTCATCAACGGGATCCTGGGCCGCATCGCCCGGGAGGGCGCCCCCGTGGGGGAGCCGTAGTCGGAAGCCACCGTGTCGCCCGGCGCGCCGACCGCGGTGGTACAGTGGCCCCCGAAGTTGCTCACCCTTTAAGAACTGGTCCTGCGAGGCCAGAAAGGAGAGCGGGTTTGCACTCGTGCGCCGTGTCCACGCCCAGCATCGGGCGGTCTGGGGGCGGCGTTTCTTGTTGAGTGGGCCCGCCTCCGCCATCCCCCCGGCCATCCCACCGGCCATGCCGCCGACGAGCCCGCAGGCCAGTGGCCCGGTCGTCAAAGCAGTCGTCCTCGAGGCCCCCGACATCGCCCGCGCCCTCAAGCGCATGGCCCACGAGATCCTGGAGCGCAACCACGGCGCCGAGGGTGTCGTCCTGGTGGGCATCCGGCGCCGGGGTGTGCCGCTCGCTGACCGGCTGAGCGCCGAGATCGAGCGCATCGAGGGCGTCCGCCCCCCGACCGGCGCGCTCGACATCTCCTTCTACCGCGACGACATCGGCATCCGCACGCCCGCCGAGGTGGGCCGCACCGAGATCGACAGCGACATCGAGGGCCGCATCGTGGTGCTGGTGGACGACGTGCTCTACACCGGGCGCACCGTCCGGGCGGCCATCGACGCCCTCGTGGACTTCGGCCGGCCCCGGGCGGTCCAGCTGGCGGTGCTCATCGACCGCGGGCACCGGGAGCTGCCGATCCGGGCGGACTTCATCGGCCGGAACCTGCCTACCGCCCACCGGGAGTCGGTGGACGTGCGGCTGGCGGAGACGGACGGGCTGGACTCGGTTTCGATCTCGGAGGCGCCGTGAGGCAAGAGCTGAGGCAAGGGCTGAGCCAAGGGCTGAGGCAAGGGCTGAACCAGGTGAGGAGGGGAGCATGATCAAGCACCTGCTGTCGATCCAGGACCTCAGCGCCGGCCAGATCAACACCGTGCTGAAGACCGCCGACTCCTTCCGGGAGGTCGGCACCCGGACGATCAAGAAGGTGCCCACCCTCCGGGGCCGCACCGTGTGCAACCTGTTCTTCGAGCCCTCCACCCGCACCCGGATCTCCTTCGAGCTGGCGGCCAAGCGGCTATCGGCCGACGTCGTGAACTTCACCGGCGACGCCAAGAGCTCGCTGTCCAAGGGCGAGTCCTTCAAGGACACCGCCCAGACCCTGCAGGCGATGGGCATCGACGCCATCGTGGTACGCCACGCCTCGGCCGGCGCTCCGCAGCGCCTCTCCGGGTGGGTGGAGGCCAGCGTGATCAACGCCGGCGACGGGGCGCACGAGCATCCCACCCAGGCCCTCCTCGACCTGTACTCGATCCGGGAGCACTTCCCCAGCTTCGACGGGCTGCGGGTGGGGATCGTGGGCGACATCGTCCACTCCCGGGTGGCCCGATCCAACGCCCGCGCGCTGCGCACCATGGGGGCCGAGGTGGTCCTGATCGCCCCGCCCACCTTCCTGCCGCCGGCGGTCGACACCTGGGGGGTGTCGGTGAGCTACGACCTGGAGGCCGTCTTGCCCAGCCTGGACGTGGTGTACCTGCTGCGGGTCCAGCGGGAGCGCCAGAACGAGCAGCTGGTGCCCTCGCTGCGGGAGTACGCCACCTTCTGGGGCCTCGACCTGCGCCGGGTCAACCGGATGCGCCCGGAGGCGGTGATCATGCACCCGGGGCCGATGAACCGGGGTGTGGAGATCGCCGCCGAGGTGGCCGACCTGGACCGGGCGATCATCACCGACCAGGTGACCAACGGCGTGGCGGTGCGCATGTCGCTGCTCTACCTCATGCTGGGCGGCCTGAATTCCGACCGGGACCGGGCCCGGGAGGCCCCCGCCCGGCGGGCGACCGACCCGGCGCAGCTGGCCTTCGAGCAGGCGATGGCGGAAGTGGAGCCCGCGCTTGGCTAACGCCATCCTGGTGCGGGGCGGGCGGCTGGTCGACCCGGCGTCGGGTACCGACCGCACCGCCGACATCCTGGTCCGGGACGGGCGCATCGAGGCGGTGGGGGCCGGGCTGGCTGCCGGCGAGGCCGAGGTGGTGGAGGCGGACGGCGCCGTGGTCAGCCCGGGCTTCGTCGATCTCCACGTCCACCTGCGCGAGCCCGGCCGGGAGGACGAGGAGACCATCGCCTCGGGGTCGGCCGCCGCCGCCCGGGGCGGGTTCACCGCCATCTGCGCCATGCCCAACACCGAGCCGGCGTGCGACAGCGCTGCGGTGGCCGAGAAGGTGGCGGCTAGCGGGCGGTTCCTCGGCCTGACCCGGGTGGTGCCCGCCGGTGCCCTCACCCATGCCCGGGAGGGTACGCAGCTGGCTGCCATCGGCGAGATGGCCCGCTCGGTCGCCCGGGTGCGCCTGTTCACCGACGACGGTCGCGGGGTCCAGGACACCCGGCTGCTGCGCCGGGCGATGGAGTACCTCACTGGCTTCGGGGGCATCTGCGCCGAGCACTGCGACGACGAGGCGCTCTCCGAGGGCGGCCAGATGCACGAGGGCGAGGTCTCCTCCCGTCTCGGCCTGCGGGGCATGCCCGCCGAGGCCGAGGACCTGGCCCTGGCCCGGGACATCGCCCTCGCCCGCCTGACCGGGTGCCGGTTCCACGCCCTGCATGTGTCCACCGCCGGGTCGGTGGCCCTCGTCCGCGCGGCGAAGGCGGAGGGGTTGGCGGTCACCGCCGAGGTCACGCCCCACCACCTGACTCTCACCCACGAGGAGCTGGCCAGCTTCGACCCGGTGTTCAAGGTGAACCCGCCGCTGCGCTCGCTGGCCGACGTCGCCGCCTGCCGGGCCGGGCTGGCGGATGGCACCCTGGACGCCATCGCCACCGACCACGCCCCGCATGCCGCCCACGAGAAGGAAGCCGAGTTCGAGGCGGCACCCCCCGGCCTGATCGGGATGGAGACCGCGCTCGGGGTGGTGCTGGCCTTGGTCCGGGACGGCGTGCTGAGCCTGCCGGCCCTCGTCGAGCGGCTGTCCACCGGCCCGGCCCGGGTGCTCGGCCTGGAGGGCCAGGGCGGTCCGATCGTCGCCGGGGCGCCCGCCCACCTCGTCGTCTTCGACCCCGAGGCGCGCTGGGTGGTGGACCCCTCCCGGTTCGCCTCGCGCTCGCGCAACTGCCCGTGGGCGGGACAGGAGCTGACCGGGAAGGTACTGGCGACGATCTTCGAGGGGCGCCTGGTGGTTTCGAACGGGGAGCTGCTCGAGGGGGTGGGGGCCACATGGTGACGGCGGCCGACCTGCCCGAGGCGGTGCTGGTCCTGGAGGACGGCACCACCTTCCAGGGCGTCAGCTTCGGGGCCGAGCCCCTGGGCACCGAAGGGGCCGCCGAGGTCGTATTCAACACCGCCATGACCGGCTACCAGGAGGTGCTCACCGACCCGTCGTACCGGGGCCAGATCGTGACGATGACCTACCCGCACATCGGCAACTACGGCGTAACCGGTGCCGACGCCGAGAGCGCCCGACCGCAGGCGTCGGGCTTCGTCATCCGCGACCTGCCGCCGGTGTGGTCCAACTGGCGCGCCGAGATGGGCCTGCACGACTACCTGGCGGGCGCCGGGATCCCGGGCATCGCCGAGGTGGACACCCGGCGCCTCACCCGCCACCTGCGTTCCCGGGGCGCCATGCGGGGCGCGATCCTCACCGCCGGGGCGGAGCCCGCCGCCGTGGCCGCCACCCTGAAGGCCCAGCCCGGCATGGTGGGTTCGGACTTCGTCCGGGAGGTGACCGCCCCGCACCCCTACGAGTGGCCCTGCCCGGAGCCCCGCTACCGGGTGGCGGCCTACGATTTCGGCATCAAGACCTCCATCCTGCGCCAGCTCGCCGCCCACCGGTGCTCGGTCACCGTCTACCCGGCGGCCACCCCGGCCAGCGAGGTGCTGGCCAGCGGGGCCGACGGCGTCTTCTTCTCCAACGGCCCGGGCGATCCGGAGGCGGTGCGCTACGGCATCGCCGCCGCCTCGGCGCTCCTGGGGCGGGTACCGGTGTTCGGCATCTGCCTCGGCCACCAGCTGCTGGGCCTCGCCCTGGGCCTGCCCACCTACAAGCTGCCCTTCGGGCACCACGGGTCCAACCACCCGGTGGCCCGGTTGGCCGACGGGCAGGTGGAGATCACCACCCAGAACCACGGCTTCGCCGTGTCACCCGCCCCCTTCGGGTTCCAGGCACCGAGCACCCCGGGTCAGGCGCTCCCGGTGGGCCTCACGGCCCCGACGCCCCACGGCCCGGCCGAGCTCACCCACGTCAACCTCAACGACTACACGGTGGAGGGGTTCGCCCTCCGCAATGAGCCCGCCTTCGCCGTGCAGTACCACCCCGAGGCCGGCCCCGGCCCGCACGACGCCCGCTACCTGTTCGAAGCCTTCTGCACCCTGATGGGGGGCGCAGGTGGGTAGCGGGGTGCGCTGGGTGGCCCTGGACGCCATGGGGGTGCTGTATGTCGAGGCGGGCGTCGCCACCCGGCTGTGCGCCTTCGCCGCCCGCCGGGGCGTGGTGGTGGCGGAGGAGGCGGTGCGGGCGGCCTACCGCCGGGTGAGCGCCGGCGAGGGGACCTCGGCCGACCTGTGGCGGGAGCTGGGCGTGCCCGGCGACCCCGACGAGCTGGACCGCGCCTGGGCGGGCCTCCGGTCGCTGATGCCCGGGGCGGGGGCGTTCCTGGCCGCCGCGGCCGAGGCCGGCATCGGGGTGGGGTGCATCACCAATGATGTCGCCGTCTGGTCGCGGCGCAGCCGGGCGGCCCTCGGCCTGGAGGGTGTGGCGCCGTGGATCGTCTCGGCCGAGGTGGCGTGCCGCAAACCGGGCCGGGCGATCTACGATGCGTTCCTCTCGGCGGTGGGGTGCGCGCCGGACGCCTGCCTGTTCGTGGACGACCAGCCGCAGAACCTGGACGCCGCTGCCCGCCTCGGGTTCCGGACGGCGTGGTTCGCCGCCGGATACTCAGTCGGCGGGGTGGGCAACAGGTATGGCAGAGTAGGGAGCTTCGAGGAGCTGGCGGCGACGATGCCGCCACTCGTGACCGTGAAAGGAGCGTGACTGCAATGGGTGACCGAAATGGGTAGGGGAGATCGCCGCAAGACCCGCTGGGGCAAGGATCGGCAGCGGGCCAAGAAGGCCCGGGTGGCCCGCAAGGCCAAGGCCGCGTCCGAGGCGCGCAAGCAGCAGCGCTAGAAAAGTGGGACGGCGCACCGACCTTCACAGCGTCCTCATCATCGGCTCCGGGCCGATCGTGATCGGGCAGGCCTGCGAGTTCGACTACTCGGGCACGCAGGCCTGCAAAGCGCTGCGCGCCGAGGGGCTGCGGGTCATCCTCGTCAACTCCAACCCGGCGACGATCATGACCGACCCCGAGCTGACCGACGCCACCTACATCGAGCCGGTGACCCCCGAGGTGATCGCCAAGGTGATCGAGCGCGAGCGCCCGGACGCGTGCCTGCCCACGCTCGGGGGGCAGACCGCGCTGAACGCCGCCATGCAGCTGGCCGAGTCCGGCGTGCTCGAGGCCTACGGGGTCGAGCTGATCGGGGCGGACACCCAGGCGATCCGCACCGCCGAGGACCGGCGCCTGTTCCGCTCCGCCATGGAGGAGATCGGGATGGACCTGCCCCGCTCGGGCTTCGCCTACACCGCCGACGAGGTGCGGGCGGTGGCGGGCGCCATCGGCCTGCCGGTGGTGGTGCGCGGGTCGTTCGTGCTGGGCGGCGGGGGGTCGGGCATCGCCCACACCCCGCACGAGCTGGACCGCATCGCCGCCGAGGCCCTGGCGGCGTCGCCGATCTCCGAGGTGCTGGTGGAGGAGTCGATCGAAGGCTGGAAAGAGTACGAGCTCGAGGTCATGCGGGACCGCAAGGACAACTACGTGGTGGTGTGCTCGATCGAGAACCTCGACCCGATGGGGGTGCACACCGGTGACTCGATCACCGTCGCCCCGGCGCAGACGCTGAGCGACGCCGAGTACCAGGCCATGCGCGACGCCGGTGCGGCCATCATCCGGCGCATCGGGGTGGAGACCGGGGGGTCCAACATCCAGTTCGCCATCGATCCCCGCAGCGGGCGGATGGTGGTCATCGAGATGAACCCCCGGGTGTCACGCTCGTCGGCGCTGGCCTCCAAGGCCACCGGGTTCCCCATCGCCAAGATCGCCGCCAAGCTGGCCATCGGCTATACCCTCGATGAGATCGCCAACGACATCACGCGCGCCACCCCGGCCTGTTTCGAGCCCTCGATCGACTACGTGGTGGTGAAGATCCCCCGGTGGGCGTTCGAGAAGTTCCCCGACGCCGACCGGCGCCTCGGCACCCAGATGAAGTCGGTGGGCGAGGCGATGGCCATCGGCCGGACCTTCCCCGAGGCCCTGCAGAAGGCGGTGCGCTCGCTGGAGAACGGGCGTCACGGGCTGGGCCACGACCGGGCGGGCGAGCCGGTGGAGAGCCTGGGCCGTGCGGAGCTGCTGGCCCGTGCCGCCGTGCCCACCGAGGACCGCCTCTTCCTGGTCGAGCGGGCGCTGCGCATCGGCGTTTCCGTCGCCGAACTCCAAGCCGCCACGGGCATCGATCCCTGGTTCCTGGCCCAGCTGGACCAGCTGGTGCGCCTGGCGGGGACGCTGGCCGGCGGGGAGCCCCCCGACCGCCTGGTGCGCCGGGCGAAGCGGGCCGGGTACTCCGACGTGCAGCTGGGGGTCCTGACCGGGACCGATGCCGCGGCCGTGCGGGAACGGCGCACCGCTGCCGGGGTGCGCCCCACATTCAAGACCGTCGACACCTGCGCGGCGGAGTTCGAGGCCCTGACGCCCTACTACTATTCGACCTACGAGGATGAGGACGAGGCCCCGGCCTCGCCCCGCGAGTCGGTGGTGATCCTCGGCAGCGGCCCGAACCGCATCGGCCAGGGCATCGAGTTCGACTACTGCTGCGTGCACGCCGCCCTCGCCATCCGGGAGGCGGGCCTGGACGCCGTCATGGTGAACTGCAACCCCGAGACCGTGTCCACCGACTACGACACCTCCACCCGGCTCTACTTCGAGCCGCTCACCCTCGAGGACGTGCTGGCGATCGTGGAGCGGGAGCGCCCCCGGGGGGTGATCGTCACCCTCGGCGGCCAGACGCCGCTGAAGCTGGCGGTGCCGCTGGAGGCGGCGGGCGTCCCGGTGCTGGGGACGCAGCCGGATGCCATCGACCGAGCGGAGGACCGGGGGCGCTTCACCGAGCTGCTCTCGGCGTTGGGCATCGCCCAGGCGCCCGGCGGGATGGCCACCTCGCTCGACGAAGCCCTGGCGGTGGTGGGCCGGATCGGCTACCCGGCGCTGGTGCGGCCGTCCTACGTGCTCGGGGGCCGGGCGATGGTGATCGTCTACGACGACGCCGACCTGTCGAGCTACATCGCCCACGCCGTCCAGGTGTCACCCGAGCACCCGGTGCTCATCGACCAGTTCCTGGAGGATGCCACCGAGGTGGACGTCGATGCGGTGTGCGACGGCACGGACGTCTACGTCGGCGGGATCCTGGAGCACATCGAGGAGGCGGGCGTGCACTCGGGCGACTCGGCGTCGGTCCTGCCGCCCCACTCGCTGGCCCAGTCCATGGTGGCGGACCTGGTGTCGGCCACAGAGCGCCTGGCCCTTGCCCTCGGCGTGCGGGGGCTGATCAACGCCCAGTTCGCGGTCAAGGATGGCGTGGCCTACTGCCTGGAGGTCAACCCCCGGGCGTCGCGCACGGTGCCGTTCATCGGGAAGGCCACCGGCGTCCCGCTGGCCAAGGTGGCCGTGCGGGTGATGCTGGGCGAGCCCCTGGACGGCATGGACTGCCTCCCGCCCCGGCCGGCGGATGGGCCCTGGTGGGGCCACGACGGCGTCGGGCACGTGGCGGTCAAAGAGGCGGTGCTGCCCTTCGGGCGGTTCCCGGGCGTGGACACCCTGCTCGGCCCCGAGATGCGCTCCACCGGCGAGGTGATGGGCATCGACGAGGGCCTGGGCCTCGCCTTCGCCAAGTCGCAGGCGGCAGCCGGCTGGCCGGTGCCCACCAAAGGGACCGTGTTCATCTCGGTGGCGGACGCCGACAAGCCGGCGATCATCGAGCCGGCCGCCGCCCTCGCCGAGCTGGGCTTCGAGATCCTCACCACCGCGGGGACGGCCGCCGCCCTGGCGGAGGCCGGGGTCCGGGCCCGGCCGGTGCGCAAGTTCTCGGAGGGTCCACCCCACATCGTCGAGCAGATCCTGGAGGGCGACATCGACCTGATCATCAACACCCCGCGGGGCCGGGGGCCCCGCGCCGACGGCTACGAGATCCGCTCCGCCGCCGTCCGGCGCAACATCCCCTACGTGACGACGATCTCGGGTGCCCGGGCCGTGGTGGCGGGCATCGTGGCCCTGCGCCGGGGCGGCATGGGCGTGCGCCCGGTGCAGGACTACCTGGGCGAGGTGGCGAGGCGCCGGGCCACGAGGGCCGGGGCGGCCACGGGGCCAAGGGTGGCCGGGGTGGCCCCGTGAAGCAGTACACCGGCGAGGTGCTCTCGCACCGCAAGCACGGCGAGGAGTACCACTCGCTCACCGTCGTGGCCCCGGACATCGCGGCGTCGGCCCGGCCGGGCCAGTTCGTCAACCTCCGTCCGCCGGCCGACCGGTACTACATCCTGCGCCGGCCGTTCTCGATCTGCCGGGTCAACCGGGGCAGCGGGTGGGCGGCCACCATCGAGGTCATCTTCGACATCCGGGGGCCCGGCACCGCCGCGTTGGCCGCCATGCGGGCGCACGACCCCATCGACGTCATCGGCCCCATCGGCCAGGGCTTTGCCATCCCGAAGAACCGCCAGGCCTGCCTGCTGATCGGCGGCGGCGTGGGCGCCACACCCCTGTTCTTCCTGGGCGAGGAGCTGCGGGCGGCGGGCAAGCGGGTCGATGTCCTGTGCGGGGCCTCGCGGGCTTCCCGGCTGGTCAACACCCTCGAGCTGAAGCGTCTGGGGGCGATGACCGAGTTCACCACCGACGACGGCAGCGTGGGCTACCACGGGCTGGTCACCGACCTGCTGCCCAACATGATCGAGCGGTGCGGCAGCGAGGTGCTCTACGCCTGCGGGCCGCGCCCGATGCTGCAGGCGGTCACCGCCATCGCCATCAAGTACCGCCTCCCCGTCCAGGTGGCGCTGGAGGAGCAGATGGCGTGCGGGATCGGGATCTGCCTGAGCTGCGTGGCCCCGATCTACAACCAGAAGGGCACCGGCGTCATGCACGTCCGCACCTGCCTCGAGGGGCCGGTGTTCAATGGGGCGCGGGTGGCGTGGGACCGGTACGGCACCGACCTGGACGAGGCGGACGGGCCGCCCGGCAACTAGCGTGTGGGGTGGAGCGTTGGGTAGGAAAGCGAGTTCTCGGAAGGGATCTGGAACGACGTGAGTGACATCGAGGATCTGACCACCACCGAGCTGCTCCGGCCCAGTGAGTTGGTGAAGCCCATCGACCGCAAGGCCGAGGCCGAGGCGGCGGGCCGTGGGGGCCGTCCCCAGGCGGACCTGTCGGTGCGCCTGGCGGGCATCCCGCTGCGCAGCCCGATCGTTACGGCGTCGGGGTGCTTCGCCTCGGGCAAGGAGATCGCCGAGTTCATGGACCTGCGGGTCCTGGGCGCGGTGGTGGTCAAGTCGATGACCCTGGAGCCCTGGCAGGGCAAGCCGCCCCCCCGGATGGTCGAGACGCCGTCGGGCATGCTCAATGCCATCGGCCTGCAGAACAAGGGCGTGGACTACTTCCTGCGCTACGACCTGCAGGCCCTCAACGCCGCCAAGGTGCCGGTTATCGCCTCCATCGCCGGGAACACCCAGCAGGAGTTCGTCCGGGTGGCGGACCGGCTGCGGGGGGCGCCCGGGGTCATCGCGGTCGAGGTCAACATCTCGTGCCCCAACCTCGAGGACCGCTCGTCGATGTTCTCGCACGATCCCAAGGCCACCGCCGGGGTGATCGGCAACGTGCGCCGGTGCCTCGAGGTGCCGGTGTTCGCCAAGCTGTCGCCCAACGTCACCAGCATCACCGACATCGCCGGGGCGGCGCTGGACGCCGGGGCGGCCGGGCTCAGCCTGATCAACACCCTGCTGGGGATGGCCATCGACATCGAGACCGGCAAGCCCCGCCTGGGCGGGGTCATGGGCGGGCTTTCGGGGCCGGCAATCCGCCCGGTGGCGGTGCGGGCGGTGTACGAGGTGCGCCAGGCGTACCCCGACGTCCCGATCATCGGCATGGGCGGCGTCATGGACTACAAAGACGCCCTCGAGATGATCTGGGCGGGCGCCAATGCCGTGGCGATCGGGACGGCGAACTTCATCGATCCCCGCTCCACGCTGGACATCACCCGGGGCATCGAGAGGTTCCTGGTCGAGCACGGGATCCGCAGCCTCTCCCGGCTCCGGGCGCTCTCCGGCCCCCGGTCCTCGCCTCCCGCGCCTTCGGCCACCCCGGCCTCGGCTGCGCCCTCGCCCGGCGCCCCGCCCTCGGCACCGCTGTCGCGGCGGTGAGTCCGGGGAGCCGGGGGAGCCCTGCGGAGCGCCGCGCCGGGCTGATCGTGGCGTTGGACGGCGACGACCTGCCGCTGGCCGAGGCCCTGGCCCGGGGCCTCTCGGGTGAGGTCGAGGCGTTCAAGGTGGGGTTGACGCTCTTCGCCGCCCATGGCCCCGAGGCGCTGCTGGAGATCGGCCAGCACGGGCGGGTGTTCTGCGACCTGAAGCTGCACGACATCCCCGCCCAGGTGGAGTCGGCCGCGGCCGCTCTGGCCGGGCAGGGGGTCTGGCTGACGACGGTGCACGCCAGCGGGGGGGCTGCCATGGTGTCCGCCGCAGTGGCGGGGGCGCGGCGGGGGAGCCGGGGGCCGGTCCCGACCCTGGTGGCGGGCGTGACGGTGCTCACCAGCCTGGACGCCGAGGCGTTGTCGGCGGCAGGCCAGGGGGCCGATCCGGCGGCGCAGGTGGCCCGGCTGGCGGCTCTCGCCGTGGGGGCGGGAGCCGGAGCGCTGGTGTGCTCTCCGCAGGAGGTGGCCGCGGTGCGAGCGCTGGTGGGCGACGGCGTGGTGCTGGTGTGCCCGGGCATCCGGCCCGCCGGGGCTACCCTGGACGACCAGGCGCGCGTGGCAACCCCGGCCGCTGCAGTGGCTGCCGGGGCTGACTACCTGGTGGTGGGGAGACCCGTCACCGCGGCACCGGATCCCCGCGAGGCTGCTGCGG